>NZ_AP022336.1 GCF_009936375.1 Methylosinus sp. C49
GATCAGCGTCAGGGCGACGACCGCGCCGGCCAGGATGACGACGAATGCGCGATCGGAAAATTTCGCCGCCTGCTTGTCGAGCACGATTGCAGCGCGATGCGCGTCCTCGATCTGCTGCGTAAAGCCTTTCACCAGCGGCGCGAAAGCGATCCCCGCGGCCTTGCCGACGTCGGCACCCGCCTTGGAAAGGCTCTCCCGCACCTGGTCGCGAACGGCCTCGGCGCCGGCCTGTTCGGCCCGCGCCCCGATCTGCTCCGCCTCGACGCGGAGCTGTTTCAGAACCTGATCCGCATGGAGGATCAGCCGCGCGATGGCCTCGGCGTGCCGCGCTTGCTGGGCCAGCCCCTTGTCGAGAGCGGCCTGCGCTTGTTCGGCGTGCACGAGCAGCCCGCCGATCTCCTCCATGATTTTGCCGTCGCCAGATTCCGCCGCCATTTCTCAAATCTCCTCGATCAAAAGCCACTCTCGAAAATCACCACCCCGGCCCGGGACCGCGAAACCGCTGCCGCGCCGCCTGTTCGCGATCAATCTCTTCCTGCCGTTGCTGTTCCTGCTGGCGCTCCGCTTCGGCGCGCTGACGCTCGGCCTCCTCGGCTCGCCGCGCCTCCGCCTGCTGGAAGGCCTCGCGAGCCTTCGCCGCGCCCTGCGATTTGTAGAAGGCGAGCTTCGCCTCCTGAATGAGCGCCTGCCGACGCTGCGCCGCGGCGGCGTCCTCCTCCGGACGCGCGCGCTGCGGCCCCTCGGGAGGCCTCTCCCCGTCTTGCCCCTGCTCCTGGCGGTCGTGGCGCGCCTCGTCCCGGCCGCCCGCTCTCGCCGCCGCCGCGCGATCGCTGTCGGCCGCCGGCGCCCGCCCCTGAGCCTCGCGCGAAACCTCGATGTCGCTGCGAACCTCGAATTCCGCCACGAGCCCGCGCCGCTCGGCATAGTCGAGCGTCGTCTCCTTCGCCCCCGAGCGCGACAGCCGCGCCGACAATTCGCGCAGATCCGCGAACTGGTCGCGCCCGGCATAGAGCCGCGCCTCCTCGCGATGCCGCGTCATCGCCACATAGGAGAGGTGCCGGTCCATGCCCTCGGAAGCCAGCACATAGGCCCGGTCGACCGTCGCCCCCTGAGATTTGTGGATTGTCGTCGCATAACCGTGATCGATCGCCGCATACTCGGCCAGCGAGACGGCCACCTCCCGCCCTCGGCCCGGCCCCTCCGCATCGTCGAGCCGCGCCGACAGCCGCCCCTCCGAGACCTCCGATACGACGCCGAGCATCCCGTTCTTCACGCCGAGGTCGCGATTGTTCTCCAGAAAGATGACGCGGTCGCCCGCCACGAACGCCCGCTCCCCGTCATTGGTCACGAACCGCCGCTCGCCAGCGTCCTCACCCCGCGCCAGCTCGCCGCGCTCCTGGCGCGCCTCGCGGATCGCGGCGTTCAGCTCGCGAACGTCGGCGCGCCGATGCGCCAGCACCAGGCGGCAACCCTCCGGACGGTCCCGCATGTCGTCCCCGACATCCCGCACGATCGCGTCGATCGCCCCGTCCCGCGTCTCGGCGAACCGCACGGCGCCGCGATCGGCGTAGGCGGCGAGCCCGTCCGCCGTGCGATGCCGCGCGAATTCCTGCGACGCCTGCCGCTGCCATCCTTCTGCCTGCCGGCGCACCTGCGCCAACTCCGCGAAGCCGACACGCTCGGCGACGGCCCGGAACGCCGCCCCGGCCTGGATCGGCTGCAATTGCTCCGGATCGCCCACGAGCACGATTTTCGTGCCCGCCCGCTCGGCCGCGTCGATAAACGACGCCAATTGCCGCGACGACACCATGCCGGCCTCGTCGATGACGAAGACGTCGTCCTTGCCGAGTTCGCCCCGCCCAGCGCTCCATCCGGCTTCCCAGGACGCGAGCGTCCGCGAAGCGATCCCCGACGATTGCTCGAGGCCCTCGGCTGCCTTGCCCGACAGCGCCGCCCCATGGACCGAATAGCCCGCGCGCTCCCACGCATCGCGTGCGGCCGAAAGCATCGTCGACTTACCCGCCCCGGCGAGGCCGACCACGACGGAAATCCCCTCCCCGCCAGCGAGGCGGCGAACCGCCTCCCGCTGCTCCTCGGACAGGAACGGCCGCGCCGCCAGAGCCGCCGCGACATGACGCGCCTTGACGCCATGCTCCCACGCCTCACTCAACCGAGCGGCCGACAGAACCATGCCGCGCTCTATCTCCACCATCTCGCGCGTCGAATAGCGCGCGGCCTCGACGATCCGTCCGTCCGGCCCCCGCCGCTCGGCTTGCAACTCGATCAGCGCAGGGCTCGCCATCACACTGGCGAAGGCCGCTTGAAACGCCTCCGCGCCGTCGATCGCGCGATGCAGCGCCCGCGCGACATCGCGCCGATCGAACACACTCTTTTCGCCGGTGATGATGGAGAGAACCTGCTCCGGCTTCTCACGGATCAATTCAATGTTGTGCCGCGCCGTCTCGCCGTCGATCCGCGCCCGCGCCACCCCCTGGCCGCTCCGTTCCATTTGCGTCGCATGTACGCCAAGGTGATCGCTCGGCTCGATCTCCAATCCGCGCTCAACATGCGAGCGATGATCAATACGGATTTCCAAGCCGGTGCGTGCCAGATGCTCATTGGCCATCTGCTCCCAGCTCTGCCGGATGTCCCGAAGCTGAGACTGCGAGCTGGGCATGTCACGCGCGATGAGCCATTTGTTCTCCCGCTCGATCGCCGTCTTGTCGCCGAGGCCGGCGGCCGTCACCGCCCGCGTCGTCATCATCAGATGCGCATGGTGATTGCGAATGTCGCTCGCCCGCTGCGGCGAGTGGATCGCGAAATCGACGGCCGCCCCATAGCGGTCGGCCAGACTGCGCGCGAACTCCCGGCAAAGCTCCTCACGCTGGGCGGCGGTCAATTCATGCGGCAGCGCGATCTCGAATTCCCGCGCCACACGGGCGTCCACGCGCTTCTCGGCCGCCTCGGCGGCGTTCCACAAGGCCGAACGGTCGAGCGCCCATTCCGCGCCGGAGCCGAGAGGAATGACGATCTCGCTGTGCTCAACGCCATCGCGCCGAGTGAAGTCATGGGTGAGGCCATCGCGTTCGTTGGTCAGGCATTCGCCGGAACGATAGGCCGAGGCCGCCACGGCGCTGCGGCCGGACGCACGGCTGATAGGTTTCATGGAAAGATGATAGATCGCCAATGGAATAAGCTCGAAATCAGATGCCGAACTTTTGGCAGGATAGTCGCGCCAGAGTTGCGAAGCAACTCGTAAGTGCGCCCTTAAACAATCCTTCGCTACGCTCAGATCGTTCAAGGTGTCCGCGTTGTGGCCAGATTTCCGCGAGCATTGTGAGGTCAGCGCGTGACATCGAAATCGTTGGAATTGATCGCGTCAGCATCGCACTCATAAAAGCACTTGGCCGTGCCTTTTCACTCGGCTATGATTCGAGCATCACGAATTGATCGTCTCGAAGGAATTTCCCATGGCGCGTAAGACCATTGCCGAACGGATCGCCCAACTTGACGCCCAGAAAAAGGCCCTGCAAGCCCGCCAAGGAAAGCAGGAGCGCACCGAGGATACGAGGCGTAAAGTTCTGCTCGGCGCTCTCGTGCTGCATCGACTGGAGAACGCCGCCGATCATGAATTCTCGAAGCGCCTCGGCGACTGGCTGCGCCGCGAGCTGCCGGGATTCCTCACACGCGATTCCGACAAGACGCTGTTCGCCGATCTGCTCGGGCATACGGAGGAGAAGATTGCAGCGCCGCCGCCGCAAGAGACCGCATCTGCCGATGTATCTGCTTAGCTCGTTCGCCGACGATCGGTACCGCGCTTAACGCACTTCGACCGGCCGGATAGCGTTCGACGCCACAATTTCCATTCGCGAGAGGTCGATCATGCTGACCAACGTCGCCACAGCGAGAAAGCGCGCATCTGACTCTCCCTATGCGACCTTGTTCATGGGCTCCATGTTCGTCTTATTGCTTTCGGGAATCGTCTATGTGGGTGCAGATAAAGCACTTGAGGAACGCCCGATTTGCGATCGAGCCTTCAAAGATTTCATGGCGGCCGAAAACCTCGTCGACCTCGAACGCGCCAAATTCATCCTCGACAAGTTGGACTGCTCCATAGCGCGCAGATTGGAACACCGGACGGGCGAGTGAGCCGCGCTGTAGCAGCTCTCCGGTTCCGTCGCTGGGCGCGCAGAACATCGCATCGACGCCAGAGGATGGTCCCATGAGCCACCCCGATTTTTATGATGGCCTGCTGGACTGGCCGCTCTACGGTCCAAAGGACGGTGAAATCGCCGATCTCGTTCTCGAGCTCGCGGACAAAGGGCTCTGCCTGGCCGAAATCGAGAGCCGGATGAAGCAGAATCTTCAGGCCTGGCTCGACGAAATCGAAGCTGCTGGGACCGCGACTCCCCTTCCGAGCCCATAGAGCGAAGGCCCGTCTCGATGGCGCCGGCCGATTTGAGCGAGCTTTTCTCTGTCGGTGAGGCGGCCTTCATCGCCCCGACATTGTTCATGCGCTATTTTTGGATGTTTTCACGAATGCACTTTTGCGTGTCGGCGGCCGTTGGCATGAACCGAAATATTCGCCCGCCGAGAGCGCCTTCATAAGCGCGTCCTCGACGAAACAAGCTGAACTGAACGACGGTGTTCGGGACCGCCACTTTCAAAACTCTCTCATCGACAGCGAGAACTTCGACTTCGAAAGTTTCGCCCGGACGATCCACATCGACCAGAATTATGTGTCTTTCCACGGCGTCTTCTCCAAAATGCTTCAGAAAGGTCCATCCAATTTTCGGCCGTCGTCATCGATAGTCAGCGGGCGATGGCGCTCGATTTCCAGCTGGAAACCGTCAATTCGAACCTGTCGCCGAAAGGCGCCGTACTGCTCCGTGACGTGGAGTTCGGCCAGCCGCGCGAGAGCGAGGGCGTCGGGAATGATCACCGGGCGATAGGCGGTGATGGTCGCGGCGAAAATTCGCAGGGGAAGCCCTGGCGTGGACGCGCCGTTGTTTCCGACGATTACGGCCCTGCCGGCGATTGGTGGTCGGCTTCCACGAGCCGGGAATGTCCAGAACCCCGTGACCGGCTCCGTCGTCCTTCGGCTGTCGCAATAGGCGACATGGGCGTCGTCGAGATGGACCCGTTCCATGTCGTCGCATCCGATCAACCGGCGGAGAGTGCGGTGGAAATGCGTGGGATCGAGTTCGACAGCTCGAATTGTCGCGGCGGCGGGGTCGATCAGATAGCCTGATAGGGTCAAGCATGCAGAAGGCATTGCGCAATCTTTTCTGAAAATCGGGTCGGTCTGAAATCGTCCGGCGAGGCCGACGCCTCCCTTGGCCGGATCGGCCGGCGTTCGGCGCGCCGTAGAATAGTCGATTTTGGACTAGTCCGAAAACGACTTTATTTCCAGTCCGGTCTTTCACAACCGGAGCAGCCCGGGATGGGCCGCTCGGTCCACAGCAAGCCCTATAAGGAATTTCTGGAATTGATGATCGCCGCGCGCGAGCGCGCCGGTCTCACCCAGGAAGGACTCGCCGAGCGCATCGGCCGGACGCAATCTTTCGTCTCGAAATACGAGCGCGGCGAACGTCGCCTCGATGTGGTCGAGTTCGCCGAATTTGTAAGAGCGATGGATCTCGATCCGAGCGCCGTTTTTGCGCAATTTTTGCAGCACGCTTTCGACGACGCGCCGGGATAACGGCAAGTAAAGGTTGCCGTTCGGAGGATCGAGCTTCCTCCCCTCTGTTCGTTTTACCGAACCTCTCCGCGCCTACTTTCATCGAAAAGCCTCTTCGCGGCGGAGCCGCGTAAAGCTATGTCCGCAGCGAGACGCCATTTGGCGTCTCGAGAAGGGCATTTTTGGAAAGTCGACCGCGTGGAACGCGGTCTCGATGTAAGGTTCTGCAAGAACCTTTATCCGTGGCCCGTGCTTTTTTGCACCCTCCCCTCTCGGCCGAGCCGCCGCGTGCCTGCGCTTTTCGCTTGGCGCTCCGCTCGATCCATGTCTTCCACTCTCTCGACACCACACGCACCACATTGGCGAGGTTCGGCCGCTTGTCGCGCCGGCGCTCCTCGATGGTCACGAGCCCTTCGCGCGCGGCCATCCGCAATGCGTTCCTGGCCGTGGTGATGCATACCCCGGCCCGCGCGGCGATCTCCCCCAGGGTCAGGAAGCAGGCGCCCCGCTCGCGCGTCGCATCGGCGACGATGCGCAGGGCGGCGAGTTCCCCCGTCGTGAATCGGCTTGCGAGGCGGGGAGGCATCGGACCGGACGCCGCGAGGGTTCGGCGCCGCTCGATCGAAGCGCGCCGTTCCGGCGAGCGCGCCGCCTTCCGCTTGGGCGGGAAGTGGCTCGGTCGCCCCTCCCCCTTCGCCAGCGCGGCGACCTGTGGCGCCCGGTGGGCCACGGTGTCGATTCCACGCACCTCTCGCTTGCGCGCCTCCAGCGCCTCCGCCAACGCGCTCGCCTGCTCGTCGGTGAGCCGCCCTTCCCCCCAATCGGCCCAGATGGCTCGAGCATACCCGTCGAGGGTGGAAAGAGATTTCGTGCCGCCGATCGCGGTCAAAAATTCCAACGAATTCATAGGCCCTTCTCCAGGGCCGCGAAAACCTCCCGATCAGCAAAGCTCGTGTCCAACGTCTGGGCGCACGTCTCCATCGCCGGACGAGCAAGGCTCGTCGGTTGAAAACATAGCTCCGCCATTCACAAAACCTCACGGCTTTGCGTTGACACGAAACTCGGGCTGTGGGAGATTTGCCGGGCAATCTCGGCGGCTCCCACAGTCGTCATCAACGGCCAGGTGTTAGCAGCACCGGGCCGTTTTGCTTTTCAGGGGTCAGCGCGGCTTTTTGCGCGTTCCTCTGCACGAAACGCGCTCGCAATGGCGTGCTCCATGGCCTCACGACGCGTTTTGAATCGGCCGCGCGCTATCGCAGCGTCCATAGCCTCGCGGGTGCTCTCGTGGACGAATACGGTCGTCTCGTAGAATCCCGCTTCCTGCATCCGCTTTCGGGATGCGGCTTTAGAACGAGCGCTTACTGCACGCTGATCCAATTTGAATCGCCCCGCTTTGACTAGTCCAGCATGTCTGAGTCGGGGGAATCGAGCAAGAGCGTCACAATCGGCAATGTGATGCTCAGCGCTTGCGCTCACCTGTCGGGAAACACTCGGGTTTGACCTCGGCTATCTTCGCCGCTCCGCACGCGAGGAAGCCTTCATCGAGTTATAGCTGCTATCTATAAGATAGCAGCTATCTGTTTTCGTAGGCGTCCAAAGCCTTTTCTAATAGTTGCGCCAGCAAAAGCCCGTCACGCTTAGCTACCTTACGGAACCGAGCGTCGAACTCCTCGCTTACGCGGGTCGCAAATTGCAGCGTTCGTCCCGTGCGTCGGGCACTACGTCCATCCTCCCCCCGCCGAGGAACGGCCGAACTCGTCGGTGCGAGTGGCGCAACTTCCGGAGCCTTCAAAACGTCGGCGGTGTCATCTAGCGTCGGCGGTGCGCCAAGGCGCTTTTTCATGAGTTTGGAGAGGTCAGCCATTGGGCGTCACACCAGATTAATCAGCGATTGAATTAGGCCGTCCGCCTTGCTGTTCAGGGCGTCGTAACGGGTTTCAGTCACGGAGCGCCCATGATTTTGGGCATCACGATACGAGGTTTTCGATGGCAAATAGCCTTTCAAAACCTCGTAGCCTGCCTCGCTGAGATACTCTCGCGCAGCAATTTCCTCGGCGTCTGTCAGAACATGATTGATCGCGAAGACCAGCCGGCTCTTTGGAATACCGGCCTTTGTGAGCTCATGGAATAGCCGCACGGCGGGTCCGAGATCATCGAGCGCGGGGTTTGTTGGCTGCACGACGAGCGCTGCACGCTGCGCGATTTTCTGCGTCCCCTCGCTTGCTCGCGCCGGCGCGTCAATAATCAGGAGGTCATACCGCTCGACCTGCGCAAGAGCCTGATCGGCTGTCTTGAACCCTTCAACCGATATGATCGGCTCAACTCCCTCCTCGAGGCGGCGGCGATGCCATTCGACCGATGTACCCTGTTGCGTATCAAGGTCAGCAATCTTGACGGTCAGGCCGCTTTTCGCAGCTTCGCGGGCCAGTCCACGTGAAAGAGTGCTTTTACCCACGCCGCCCTTTTGCGAGACAAAGGCGATAACCGTCGCTCCGGAGTCGGAATCGCTCATATAGCTGCTATCTCTTTGTTAGCAGCTATCTATAAGCTAGCCGCTATATATAAGGTGTCTGCTAGTTAGTAGCTAACTAGCAGCTAGCTGTCAAGAAATCTCGGCGGGCGGGCGTCTCTTAAAGTTGACACTCCAAGCAGCGTCTCTTATATGAGACATATGCTCAAAATCCGCCAGACACTTGTGTTTCAAGAATGGCGGGAATCTCTCAAAGACGGGCGCGCAAGAGCCGCCATAGCGAAGCGGATGATCCGCATCCAAGCCGGGAATTTTGGAGATGCCAAATATCTCGGCGATGGCGTCAGCGAGCTGAGGTTCGACCTTGGACCGGGATATCGGGTTTATTTCCACCGTCGCGGCGACGTCGTGGTGATTTTGCTCTGCGGCGGTGACAAAAAAACGCAAGCGTCCGACATCGAAAAGGCCAAGGCCATGATCCCAGAACTGGAGTGATGACCGTGCCGATCAAAACAATTCCCTATGATCCCGCTGAAGACCTAACTGACGACAAGGATCAAGTCGAACTGCTGGCGGAAGCTTTTTCTTCTGGCGATCAAAAATACATCGCGGCCGCTCTTGGCGCGGTCGCGCGAGCACGTGGCATGTCCACAATCGCCGAAAAGGCCGGCGTCACACGCCCGGCTCTCTACAAAGCCCTAAGTGAAACTGGCGACCCACAACTCTCGACATTGCTCGGCGTCGTCAATGCGCTTGGGCTAAAACTGGCGGTGGAGCCTCTGGCTCACACCACCTGACGAGGAGTTCATGTCGCGAGCCTTGAAATCGTACTACGCGACACGTTGAACCGGCGCGCGAGGTCGGCCTGCGTCGCGGTGCCGTTCGCCAGCGCCGCGCGCGCTTCCTCGCGCTGGTGGCGCGTGAGGGCAGGGGGACGGCCCATGTGAACGCCGCGTGCCTTGGCGCGCTCGCGGCCTTCGCCCGTGCGGGCGCGGATCAATTCGCGCTCGAACTCAGCGATACCGCCCAAGAAGGTGAGCAACAAGCGTCCGTGCGCGGTCGTCGTGTCCGCCCATACGTCGCCGAGCGATCGGAAGCGCGCTCCAGCCTTGCCGATCGCGTCGAGCGTGTTCAACAGGTCGCGCGTCGATCGCGCCAACCGGTCGAGGCGCGTCACAAGCAGGGTATCGCCGTCGCCGAGCGCCTTCAACGCGCGGGCCAGCTCACGCCGATCGGACTTCGCGCCGCTGGCCATTTCCCTGAAAACCTTCTCGGCTCCGGCGGAGCGGAGCGCCTTGATTTGAGCGTCAACGCTCTGGCCGTCTGTCGAGACCCGGGCATAGGCGAAAATCGTCATGCCGGAAGGGTAGGCGAAAGCGAAACTTTTGCAACAAACTTTTGCACATCGGAAGCCCTTGAAAAGCGAGGGCTGGGCGTTTGTTGCGAAAGTCTTAATTTTTGCAACACATATCGGCGACCTCGCAGCGTGCCTAAAACGGGATATCGTCGGAAGTCGGCTTCGGAGGTTCAATCTGTTTCGGCTTCTCAACGGGCGGCAACCGAGGCGTATCGGTTCCTTCCACCTTTTTTGCTTGGTTGAACACGTTCCCGATAGAGTCCAAAAGCTCTCGCAGGGGCTTCAATTTTCCTGCGCCCTCGCCAAGCTTTTCGCAGCCCTCGATCCAAAGAGCGGCGACAATATCAAAGCGGGCGCGATCTCGGTCGATTTCGGCCTGAAGCGCATTTATTTTTGCAAACAATGCCTCTTTCTTGATCGCGGAAACATCAAGCCGGTCAACAATATCTCTCATCTGCGAAAGCATGTGACGCAGTTTGATTTTCGTCGCTTGGTCGAGCGCGACGGAAAACTCTTTCCGCCGCCGCGCGCGCCGAATTTGAAGCATGGTACGGTAGTGCTCAACGTCCTTACTGAAATTCACGTAGGTTTGATAGTCTACGTCCTCGATAGAAGGAACAGACCGCTTTGCGAAGTGGCTTTCAATGCCAAGCTCTGAAATAGCCCCCAACACTTTGCTTATATATTGGACGTAATAAATATCTACGCGCTCTTCGTGATGAGCATCTCTTATTTTCTGCTCGCATTCCGCTCGGAATACGGACTCAAGATACAAAAATGCCTCCTCTGGGTCGTCGGGCAAATTGTCATACAAGGAATCATCCTGACTCACATCCCACTCCCACCTCGGAATTTATGCCCGTCGCTTACGTTGTCACGGTTACCACTTTCCGCAAGCGGTCTTGTGGGGCTATCAACACCTTGCGTCTGCAAATGACCTATAGAGGTCGTACCGGCCAACATGGAACGCGCAAAGCCCACCTCTGCGGGCTTTTGTTTGCCTCGCACTTATTGTCGTGGGAACGTCGGGTCTGTGTCGTTGAAGTGGCGGCTATGATGCGTCTATGTTTTCCGGCATGACGAACCGAGCTTCCAGCCTTCAATGCAAGGGCGACAAAATCCGCCAGCACCGCGTCGGCATGAACATGACGCAGGAAAAACTTGCCGCGATGAGCAACACGAACGTGCGGACAATTCAACGTGCAGAAAGGGGCGCATCGGTGCAGATGGAGACGATTGCCAGCATCGCGGCGGCACTGACTTTGACCGTCAACGACATAATCCAAGAACCTATGCTGGACGAGAAAGGGAACGAACTCGACGAGTTCAACGCGGTCGTGCTTCGTCCGGTAACGTCTGGGAAAGTGCTTATGGACATGGTCTGTAACAGCTTCTCGGCGAGGCTCGCATGCAACGCGGAACCAACCGCAGAAAATGTCGATGCATTGAGCGAGTTCGTCGACAAATTGGAAGGAATGCTGCCTAACCCATGGCAGGTGCCAATGGAACGCTTTTCCCTCAGCCTCGCGGAAAGGCTGCGCACAGCCGTATCGGTATCGGATCACCTTGCACGCTTAGCCGATTTCGGAATCAGCGTGTACGTCGGAGCTTATACGGCAAGCGCGCAAGTGCCGCATTACGACCTCGACGAGGGGGCGATGTACACGCGGATGGGGCAAAAGGTCGAGCCGGTAACTGCCTGTCGAGTGCTGATTGATCGATCCGGTCTGGAGCGCGTCATCGAGAAAGTCACGGACAAGTGGGAACCGCCGCAGCCACGCCACGCGGACAAGCTTCTTGGGATCGATGATGACATTCCCTTCTAAGAAACCGACTACTGATTCCCTGCGCGTCACTATCCTCGGCTTGATCGAAATTGAAGGGCAGGGAGTGACGGCGATAATTGGCGGCGTCCTCGTCGTCCTTGTCGCGCTGGGGGTGCTGTTGTTGAGGCACTGATATTGTCGATCCTGCACGAGGCGACCGAAACTTGAAAAATTAGGCCCGTCAAAAATGACGGCCTTATGCCTGTCATTTTTGACGCTCAGAGGGGCGTCACGTTTGGCGGACTAATAAGAACACGCATATTTTCGAACAGCACGCATCGTTGATAGCACACAGCATCACGCAGGGATGCCCGTCAGAAATGACGGGCCCTACCGAGGTCCAATCGCCTTGCGCCCAAAGGCAAACCATCGGCATATCATCGCCCATGACGACAGCGCCCAAGCCCACAGCATCTGTTGTGAAAATGCCGCCACCTTCCTCGAAAGAGAAAGAGAGGCGAAAGCTCGAAGACCGTTTCAGTCGACAGGTTGTCGGCTCCTACGGGTTCACTCAACTACCGAACCTTCTGCTTTACGCACAGGCTCGGTTGAAGATCACACCGACGCAATTCAACGTGTTGCTGCATCTCATTCAGCATTGGTGGGATGCGGACAAGGCACCTCACCCCAAAATCGAGACAATCGCACGGCGTATGGGCAAGAGCGAGCGTATGATTTTGCGTTACCTCGATGGACTCGAAAAGGCGGGCCTCATCAAGCGAGAACACCGCTATCGCGGCAAGCAAAAGCAGATTTCCAGTGCTTATCGGCTGGATGGTCTACGCGAACGTCTCATTGAACTCGAACCAGAGTTCCGAAAAGCCAAGGAATTTCGAGACAAGCGGATAAAGTCTGCCGAGACAGCTGCTTAATGGTTTCACGACGTAGCTCAATGGGATAGAGCACCCGCTGTCTACTTACGATTACCGACCTCGACAATCGGATTGTAAGGGCGGGAGGATACGGGTTCAAGTCCCGTCGTCGTGCCCACTATGGATAGGTGTCCTCCCAACCTGCGAGGCAACACAACGCGCGATGCGAGCCTTCACTCCTTGGCAGGAAGGCAGGCTTGAGTTGTAGTGGTTTGTTTCATAAAGGACATTATCATATATAGGATCGCGGCAGAAGCGCCGAGTTCGAGTTCGCCGAACCGCGCCACCGAGCGCTTCGCCAGATCGGCCTCGGCCGCGCCGGCGCAGCCCCCTCGAAGAAGCGTGCAAATATTCCCAGGCGACGCTCTGGCGTCCGATGAAGCGTCATTGTAGCGTGAGCTACGTATTGTTGCGCTGTCCGCCGAATGAGATTCGGGGAAAGCTCCGCCTGAAGATCTTTATTGCAAAGCGAGGGTTGGTGACATGCACCGTAGGATTTTAGCGGCGGCTCTAGTCTGCGGAGGGGTCTTTTCACTGAGCCCTCGAACAGCGAACGCAGCATGCGTGTTGCCTTACCAGATTACGAATGGCCAGGTCGCCGACGCATCGCCCGTCATGGCCAACTTCAGCGCGCTGGTCGGCTGTCTCTCCGCGGCAGCTCCGGCGGGATCAACCAACGCCCTGCAACTCAACGCTGGCTCCGGCGCGTTCGCAGCAGTCGGGCCGCTCGGCAATGGTCAGCTCGTCATCGGAGCAACGGCCGGCGCGCCACAAGCGGCCGCGTTAACGCCAGGACCCGGGATCTCGATTGCCAATGGCCCTGGCTCGATCACCATTTCGACGGTCAGCGGAGCCGGAACTGCCGCCAACCGCAACATCACCGTCAACGCTCCGACGTCATCCCAATTCGCGGACGCCACCGTGTATGGGTTCGGGTCGTCGAGCACGCCCTTGACCTACGTCAACGACCCGGTCAACGGCCTCATATTGTCCGATACGACGAGCGACACGAGCGGATTCAAATCATACCTTCGAGCAATTCCAGGGTCGCCGCTCACATTTTCATTTGCCGCCAGGCTACGAGCCTCTGGGGTAACTTCGAACGCCGGCTACGGCCTGATTTTCGCCGACGCATCGGGCAACGCGATGATTTTCGGCACACTATCTCAGAACGGCAGTCCCTGGAGTTATCAAACTCCGTCCTGGAGTGGTGGTTCTTGGAACGTTGGGAGCTGGGGGAAGTATATCAACCAAGCCGATTGGTTCAAGATCGCCTTCGACGCCTCTGGAAATGTGCTCTACTATGCAAGCACGGACGGAACGAATTGGAAGCTCGCCTACACCATTAGCCTCGCGAGCAGGGGGGTCGGCAATATTGTAAGATATGGCTTCACCATATGGGAGTACCAGGGCGGCGGTTCGCCTCTTCTGCAGATTCCGTGGTTCTATTCCGACGAGTTCCCGGCGCCATCGGCAGCTCCCATTCTCTAGATTTTTTGCCAGGATCTCGTTCGATGACGACGTATTCACAGCTCCCGGTCGTCGATCTCGCGACACGTCCTCGAACGACTGCGGAGCGAGTCCCGATTGGTCGTCGATCCCGCGCCGCTTTCCGGCAGTGGAGCTTGGCAGTCGCGATTCTCGCTGGAGGCGCGAACAGTGCGGAGGCAGCAAATAGCTACTCCTACGATCGGCTCGGTCGATTGACTTCGGCGATCTACGATAATGGACTCTGCGTCGCCTATTCTTATGACGCGAACGGAAATCGTACCGCGATCAGCTCGAGCCCGACTCCTCCCGGCATCCCTGTGTGGGGAGCGGGCACATTCGGCTGCATCCATTGGACCGCGCCATAAGCGCCCCCGTCCGGCGCGCCACGACGCCGACGCAAACTGAGACATCCGAAAATCGACGCTTGCGTATCGACGCCGAGCAGAGGGATCGTAAATGAACACGCGAATTCGGTCGATTTGCCTCGCCCTCGCCGTGAGCGTCCTCGCGACATTGCTCCCTCACGTTTCTTGTCTGGCGAACCCGGTACGAGCGAGCGCTCCTTCCGATCCCCACGAAGTCGAGACGCTCATCGGATCGGTCCATTTCCCTGAAGCCTTGGTGAGCACCGCGCCGACGTCGACGGAAGAAAATCTCGCACTCGCGCAAGCGATCGTCGCTTATGAGAATCGAAGCGAGCCCGATGATGTGGGACCGCTGACGCAATTCGTGGCCGAGCATCCGAATTCGGGTTGGTCCACGTCGATCATGACGAATGTCGGTTATTCGAATCTCCACTTCGGATACTATTCTCGCGCTCTCGACGCATGGCGACGCGCTTGGGTTTCGGGACGAGATGCGACCGAGCCGCGGGCCAAGGCGCTCACCGACGGCGCCGTTGGTCAACTCATTCGCCTCTACGCCGCCTTAGGCAAAATCGGCGACGTCTCCGCACTGTTCAAAGACATCGGCGCGCGTCCGATAACCGGTTCGGCGACAGAAGCGCTGCAGGCGGCGCGCGATATCGTGAGGTTGGCGGAAAAAGATCCGCGTCACCTGTTCAATTGCGGTCCGACCGCCCTCAAGGCGCTCCTGACGTCGCTGGGCGCGACGCCCGAGCAGGTGGACTTTCTCCAATGGTATCGGGCTCGGCCCGGCGGCACTAGCCTCGAGGAAGTCGGCCAGCTCGCCGACAAGGCCAAATTTCCGTTCAAGCTGATTTTCCGTAAGCCGGGCGAAGCGATTCCGAAAGCGGCGGTCGTCCATTGGAAGGTCGGTCATTTCGCCGCGATCGTCGGAGAAAGCGCCGGGCGCCTCACTGTGATCGACCCCATCTTTCCGGGGCGTTCGGTTCGAGTGACCAGGGCGGCTCTCGATGCAGAGGCCAGCGGCTACTATCTCGTGCCGGCGAATGAGACGATCGACGAATGGCGATCGGTCGACAATCGCGAGGCGAGCTACATTTGGGGAAAAGGCCCGACGACTGGGGTCGTTCCGGGCGACGCCGGCGATCCGGACGCCAACCCCAACGGTTGCCCGGAGGGCATGTGCCGCTACAACATCAAGGAATCGGCGGTCAGCCTGACGCTGTCGGACACTCCGCTCGGGTATTCTCCTCCGCTCGGCCCTTCCCCGCGAACGATCATCTCTTACAATCAGCGCGACACTAGCCTGCCCGCGACCTTCAACTTCTTCAATGTCGGGCCGAAGTGGTCACTGAACTGGCTCACCTATATCCACGACGACCCCACCGATCCGGGTGCGAACGTATCTCGCTACAACGGGGGCGGCGAAGAATACTACTATACAGGCTACAGCAGCAGCACGGGTCGGTTCACGGCCGAAACCATCGATGGCTCGATTCTGACGCTCGACTCGCAAAACCCGATTCGCTATCGCCGCCTACGCCCCGATGGAACCGTCCAAATCTACGCGAGCCCGCAGAGCGGCCAATTCAGTTTCTCGCGGCGCGTCTTCTTGAGCCAGGTGATCGATCCGCAAGGAAACGCTCTCACGCTCGACTATGACGGCCAGATGCGGCTCTTGTCGGTGACCGACGCAACAGGACGACAAACGACTTTCAGTTACAATCCTTTAGGACAGTCATTGCAGGTCACAGGCATTACCGACCCGTTCGGGCGTACCGCCAAGCTGAATTACGATACCACATTTGGAAATCTTACCTCGATCACCGACGTTATCGGTCTCACATCGAGCTTTACCTACATTTCTTACTCCTATATCGACTCCATGACCACGCCCTATGGCGTGACGAATTTCTCCTTTACGTCAGCCGCCACGGCCGGTCCGCCGCGCTTCCTGCAGATCACCGATCCGCTCGGCTACAGTGAGCGCGAGGAATGGCTCGAGCCGGCTCCTATTCCCGGAAGCGAACCGGCCTCGGCGATCCCGCAAGGAATGCCGGTCACTCCTACGAACCAATATCTCGAATATCGCAACAGCTTTCATTGGGACAAAAACCAATATGTCTTGGCCGGCTGCACCCCGACGGGCGGCTGCGACTATACGAAAGCCAGGGTCCGCCACTTCACCCACGCCCCGAATTCCAGCCTGAAGTCGACGACCATCGACAGCGTCAAAGAGCCGCTCGAAAATCGCGTTTGGTTCTCCTACCCGGGGCAGTCGAGCAGCGTTTTTTCAGGGTCCTACAACAAGCCGATCGCCATCGGTCGCGTGCTCGACGACGGCTCGACGCAGCTCACGCAAAATGCTTACGACACCTCCTCGTTCTTCAATTTGACGCAACAGATCGACCCCATCGGGCGCGTCACGCAATTCTCCTACGCGGCCAATGACATCGATTTGCTCTCGATTGCTCAGAGCACGGCCAAAGGCGTGCTCACGCCGGTCGCGCAATTCACCTACAACGACAAGCATCGTCCCCTCGTCTACACGGACGCCGCCGGCCAGAGCGCTTTCTACACATACAACGGCGCGGGACAGCCGATCTCCGCCACGAATGCGCTGAGGGAGACAACGAGCTATCAATATGATTCCGCCGGAAATCTGACGACGATCATCAACGCGAACAGCGCCACGGCGGCGAGCTTCACCTACGACGGCTACGCACGCGTGAGGACCTACACCGACTCGGAAGGATGGACCGCGACCTACGATTATGACGCGGCCGATCGCGTGACCAAGATCACCTATCCGGATGGAACGGCGGACCTCTATGTCTACGACAAGCTCGATCTTGCTTCCTTCCAGGATCGCGAAGGCCGGCTTTGGACCTACACGCATGACGCCAACCGACGTCTCACGAAAATCGTCGATCCGCTCGGCGAGCAGACGCAGTTCGGCTACAATGGCGCCGGCGCTCTCACCAGCCTGACCGACGCGAAAGGCAATGTCACGAGCTGGACCTACGACGTCCGCGGTCGGCTCACATCCAAGCAATATGCCGACAGCAGCACGGTTTCCTACAGCTATGAGACGACGACGAGCCGTTTGAAATCGGTGACCGATGCGCTCGGCCAGATCAAGCAATACGCCTATGCGAATGACAATCGCCTCACGGGCGTTGCCTATTCCAACGCCGTGAATCCGACGCCGAACGTCGCCTTTTCCTATGACCCCTATCTCCCGCGGGTCGCCTCCATGACAGACGGCAACGGCGCCACGCAATATAGCTACGCCGGCAGCTTCTCCTTCGGAGCCTTGCGGCTGCAACAGGAATGTTTCGTTCCGACCGGCGCATCGAGCTGCGCCTATCAGATCGACTACGCCTATGACGCGCTCGGAAGGAGGAGCTCGCGAACCGTCTCCGGCTCTGGAGCCGAAACCTTCCAATATGACGCCATCGGGCGGTTGACCGGCCATGCGAGCGACCTCGGCTCCTTCACGCCGAGCTATCTCGGCCAGACCGATCAAATCACGCAGCGCCAGCTGCTCAATTCAACGCTCTCGACGAGCTGGAGCTATCTCCCGAACTCCGGAGACAGGCGTCTCGCGAGCATCAACAATGTCGGGCTTTCAGCGAGCCAATTCTCGGGTTTTCAGTTCACGACGACGCCAGAGAATTTCATCACCTCGATCACCGAGACGAGCGACGCCGCGGCCGTCTACCCGCCCGCGACGAACCAATTGGCGAGCTACAACAACCTAAACCAACTGACGAATCTTTCGGGACAGTCGCTGAGCTACGACGCGAACGGCAATCTGCTCTCGGACGGGCAGCGCACCTACAGCTGGGATGCGGAGAGCCGACTCGTCGGCATTGCGTATCCAGGGCAGCCGGGGAAGGCGACGGCATTCGCCTATGACGGCTTGGGGAGGCGGACGGCGATCGCGAGCACGCCGACGGGAGGGGGAAACGTGGTGCCGACCAGCTATGTCTGGTGCGGCCCACAAATCTGTCAGGCACGGAATGCAACCAATGCGCCGACGCGGGGCTATTACGCCGAAGGCGAATTCGTTTTCGGAACGCCCGCCCAGAGCTACTACTACGGCGTCGATCAGATTGGATCGGTACGGCGCGCGTTCGCCAGCACTACCAGCGCTCCAGCATACACCTTTGATCCTTATGGCAACACTTTACAAACGGCGGCACCGCTAACTGACTTCACTTATGCCGAGATGTTCCATAACGCTGACAGCGGTCTCCTACTTTCGCTATTCCGAGCTTATGATCCGGTGACAGGTCGGTGGTCGTCTCGTGATCCAATCGGAGAATTAGACAGCCTCTCTACAAACGTTTATACGTACGTTGATGGCAATGTGTTGAGCTTCATCGACCCGCTCGGCTTGATGAAACTGCCGTCAGATCCAGGTAAACTTGCGCCTATTTGGACGCCAGACCCAAGACATCGAGACCCGAATGGGCAGAGGTTTACCGATCCAGAGGGCAACATCCTCGATTTCCATCGTGGACGACCTGGATCTCCGGGTTGGAGGGGCAAAGACCACTGGCACTACAATCAATGTGACCAGCATTTGCCTCCTGGAGATGAAGTGCCAGACCCGCAATACCCTTCTACTCCAAGGCAACCACTTCCCTATGTCCGATACGGAACTGGACTGGGGGCTTTCCTTGGAACCCTTTTCTGGTCTTCTTCTGCCTATTGATGGGAATCAATGATGCCAAACTTTGCAGAATTCCTTTATAAGCTAGGCAATCTGCACGATTGCAAAATAAACACATTCGACTGGCAGCCTGCCAAAGGAATAATTCGTTTTGATATAGATGACTTATATTTTAATTATGAAGGCCTTCCACAATACATCGGAGTAACTCCAGGATATATATTGCTTAATGGTGTTCATTTTGTTGATATTAATATTAATGAACAGGAAGGGGTTCTAAAAATTCAAGATTTTTCGGTGCAAGATGAAGGTAGTAATTTGTTATCTGCTACAATATCTTTCTGGCCATCGGGGACAATTCGTGTAGTGTTTTGTGATGCGGCATTCCCAAATTTTCCTTTACCATAATATTAACTACAGGATCTGGTCCGCGTCTCAATAGCCCTTCAGAATGGCAAACGGCGCCTGCTCGGTTCCCCAAGGCTTCAACCTCGGTTCGATGGCTACACAAATCCGTTTGCGGCCTTTGTACTCCCCACAATTCCCGAATTCGATCTTCAATCCCTGATCCCGCATTTTTTGCGCGGTCGCCTTCATCCCGTCGATCTCGCCCTGCCGATCGGCCTTTTCCAGCGCCAGATTCGCCAGCTCCGCCCGTTGCCAGGACAAGGACGCCCAGAGGCCGAGCCCGATCAGCGGTAAGCGGTGCGAGCGTCCCACCTCGAAAAAGTTTGAGCGCCGCGCGATCCTCTTCAAGTGATTTGGTCATGAGGAGGGTTGGGCGATGGATCATTCCATGCTTGATGCCATGCATGAAGGCAGGACTTATCAACGGGTGGAGCTGATCACCGGCGGCCGGCGCCGGCGCAGTTGGACGTCCGAGGAAAAAGCCAGGATCGTCGCGGAAAGCGCGGAGCCGAACGCCAACATTTCGGACGTCGCTCGGCGCAATGGCGTAAGCCGTGGACTGCTGACCGTCTGGCGTCGGCAGGCCTGGGAGGCGCGAAGCACGTCCGAGCATGAATCGCTGTTCGCTGCGGTGCGCGTGAGATGTGTCGAGGAGCGCCCGCAGAATGCGGCCGCAATCGTCGAGGAGCGAGATGCGGTCTCTGTCGTGTCATGTACGATCGAGGTCTCGATGGCCGATGCGACGGTCCGTGTGCCGATGGGCGCGGACAGCGCGACGGTCAACGCAGTGATTTCGGCGCTGCGTCGTTCGCGATGATCTCCGTCGGCGCGCAGCGACGTGTGTTCGTATCGACGCGGCCGGTCGATTTCCGCAAAGGTGTGCATGGACTCGTCGCACTGGTGGCGGAGGATTTAAGATGCAATCCTTACAGTGGTGACGTGTATGTGTTCCGCGCCAAGCGCAAGGACCGCTTGAAGTTTTTGCTATTCGACGGCTCGGGAACAGTTCTGGCGACGAAATGGCTGGAGGATAGCGGCTTCGCCTGGCCGCCAGCACAAGACGGTGTGGTGTCTCTGACGCCGACGCAGTTCGCGATGTTGTTCGACGGCTTCTCCGAATGGTCGCGCATGACGCCGAAGGCGGTGAAGAGGCCGAACAAGACTGCGTGATATTGCTGTATTCGCTGGAGCGTCAGCGAGCGCGGTGGTACATTCATGTCATGGCGCTTCGCTCCACGCCCCTTCCATCGGACCCGGCTCTGCTGACGGAGCTGGCGCTCGCGCTCGAAGCGGAAAACGAGACGCTGAAGACGACGATCGTGACGCTGAAAGCCCTGATTTTCGGCGCGCGCTCCGAGCGCTTGTCCAGGCTGGGCGCCGAACAGCTCGCGCTCGACCTTTCGGATAATCGAGACGAAGAGACGCGGAAGACGGCGGCGACGAACGACGACATTCCGGCGTCCGAGGAAGCCGCGAAGAAGCCGTGCAAAAAGGCCGGGCGCAATATCGGGAAGCTGCCCGAGCACCTTCCCCGCTGCGAGCGCGTCATAGAACCGACGACAACGCGGTGTCCCTGCTGCAAAGGACGGATGCATCGCATCGGCGAGGATGTGAGCGAAGTGCTCGACCGTGTGCCGGCCGTGCTGCGCGTCTTGCGCACGATCCGTCCCAAATATGCATGCCGGGCTTGCGAAAGCGCGGTCGTGCAGGCGCCGGCGCCGGCGCAGTTGATCGAAGGCGGCATGGTCTCGACGACGCTCGTCGCTCATATCGCTGTCGCCAAATATGGCTGGCTCTCGACCCTCTATCGTCAGACCGCCATCCTCGCCGGCCTGGGCGTCGTCCTCGATCGGCAGACGCTGGCGCGCTGGATGAAGCAGACGGCCTGGATGCTGAAGGGGCTCTACGATCTGCAATTGGAGGTGATGCATCGCTATCCGCGGCTCTTCTGCGACGAGACGCCGATGCCTGTGCTCGCGTCCGGACATGTGAAGCTCCGACAGTTCTGGGCGCATGCGACCGATGACCGCCCCTGGGCGGGACCGGCTCCGCCGGCCGTCGCCTATGTGTTCGCGGACGGCCGCAGCAAGAAGGAGATCGCGTCGCAGCTTTCCGGCTTTACCGGAATCTTGCAGGTCGACGGCTACGCCGCCTACAAGGCGCTGGTCAAGGACTCGGGCGCCGAAAGCCGCGTCACACTCGCTTTCTGCCTCGCGCATGCGCGCCGCAAGTTCGTCGCGGTGTTCAAAACGACGAACTCGCCATTCGCCAAAGAGGTCATCGAGACGATCGCGCTGGTCTATGCGATCGAGAAGCGCATTCGCGGCAAAAGCGCCGATGAGCGGCGCGCGGTTCGGCAGGCCGAGACAAAGCCGATCATGGAGGCGCTCCACGCCCGCTTGATCGCCGTGCGCGACGGGCTGTCGCAAATCTCGCCGCTGATCAAGGCGATAAACTATACGCTCGCGCATTGGAGCGGATTGACGCGCTTTCATGACGATGGCCGCATCGAGCCGGACACCAATATCGTGGAGCGCCCCATTCGATCGATCGCGATCGGCAAGCGCAACTCGCTTTTCGCCGGCGACAATGGCGGCGCCGAAACATGGGCGATCCTATCGACGCTGATTCAGACGGCGCGGCTCAATGGCGTCGATCCAGAGACATGGCTCGCGGATGTGCTGGAGCGCATGGTCTCCGGCGCGACCACCAACAATCGGCTCGCCGAGCTTCTCGTGTGGAACTGGAAAGCTGCGCGTGACCAGGCCGAAGCGGCGGCATGATCCGCCATCAACGCAACAGGCTCGGCTCGCTCGCCGTCTCCGCGTCCCTCGTATCGGAGCAGATCGACTCTTTGATCAGCCGCTCCGTCGTCTGCTCGAAATAGATCCAAAGGTCCGTGTGCAGATCGGAAAATTGCCGCCACACGACGGCGTCGAAAAAGCGCCGCGGCACCCTCACCATGATCGTCGTGCGGCGTTGCCGCGAATAGCGGAATGGGCGCACGCCGTAGCGTCGGCATAGAGCGACAAACAAGCGCACCGACCATTCGTCCGGGAGGCTGAACTTCATCTCGACGGGAGGATCGCTGCGCGCCGCCTCATCGAGCTTCGCCCTCAGCCGATCGGCCGCCGCGCTGGCCGCCTCGCGCTCTCCCGCGCTCGTCGCGCCGAAATGCAGCGCCTCCACCTTCCGCAACCGCTCTCGAAGCTGGTCCTCGATCGTCATCGGCGTCGCTCCTCAAAAGCACGACGCCATCCCTCCGATCAGACGTCAACTGCCCAGCACCCGCCGTCCACAGCCGATCGGTGTGGCACGGCCGCACCGCTTAC